>NZ_JAGGMR010000002.1 GCF_017875645.1 Nocardia goodfellowii
CGAGGTGATGGCCTCGACCCCGCAGCACACCTACCAGGTACTGACCAAACGCCCCCGGCGCGCACGCCGGATGGCCGAGCAGGGCCTGACCTTCCCGCCGAACGTCTGGTTCGGGGTGTCGGTAGAGGACCAGGCCACCGCGGATCTGCGCATCCCGGAGCTGAACCGGATCCCTGCGGCGGTGCGATTCCTGTCGTGCGAGCCGCTGCTCGGGCCGGTCGATCTGCGCTGGCATCTCTTCCCGCACCCCTGCCCGGACGGTTGCGGCTGCCGCTGGCCCGACGACGGGGACGCCTACGAATGCGGTTGCGGCGGCGCGTGTAGCCGGTGGGCACCCACGCCCGCGCTGGACTGGGTCATCGTCGGCGGTGAGTCCGGGACGAACTCGCGGCCGATGCACCCGCACTGGGTGCAGGCCTTACGCGAGCAGTGCCTCGACGCTGGCGCGGCATTCTTCTTCAAGCAGTGGGGCGGGCGTACACCCAAACAGAACGGGCGAACCCTCGACGGGCGGACCTGGGATCAGATGCCGACTGTCGCTCCCGTCGTCAAGGACCAGCCGTGAGCGCCCCTGTACGCACTCGTACCGCGGTACACCGTCCTGCGGTGCGGCGGCGGCGCTTCCGTCACGACGATCTGGTCGCGGTCGACCTGTTCTCTGGGTTCGGCGGGCTGACCCGGGGGATCGAGGGCGCTGGGTTCACCACGATCCTGGCCGCGAACCACAACGAGTACAAAACCAGCGTCCACGAGCGCAACCATCCGGACGCCGAGCACTGGATCGCCGATCTCGTCGACCCGGAATCCTCGGACTACCACTCCGCCAGGGACCTGCCCGCGGCTGATCTGCTCGCCGCGGGGGTCTCGTGCGTGAACCATTCGCAGGCCAACACCAAGAAGGCATACAA
This sequence comes from Nocardia goodfellowii, assembly GCF_017875645.1. Classification (NCBI taxonomy): domain Bacteria; kingdom Bacillati; phylum Actinomycetota; class Actinomycetes; order Mycobacteriales; family Nocardiaceae; genus Nocardia; species Nocardia goodfellowii. Next base: position 909 of record NZ_JAGGMR010000002.1, read on the forward strand.
GCAGCAGGTAAGCCTGTTCGATCTCGAGGACCCCGAATTCGATGCGCGCGTTACGCGTTCGGAACGGGACCGGGCCACCGCGAATTGCGTGCTGCACTACGCCGCGCGCCATCACCCGCGGCTGATCCTCGTCGAGTGCACAACGGAGCTGGTGTCGTGGGGTCCGGCGATCCCGGGCAAGGCCAAGATCGGGGACGGCTCCACCTACCGGTGGTGGCTGAAGCAGTTCGAGATCCTGGGCTACCGATACCAAGAACTGCGTTTGAACTCGCAGTTCTTCGGTGTCCCGCAGAGCAGAGACCGGCTCTACGTCGCGTTCTGGGACCGGCATCTGCCGACCCCGGACCTGGATCACCGGCCGCTGTCACGGTGTGACCGCTGCGACGACGACGTGGAGGCGGTCTGGTCGTGGAAGACCGGAGTGCCGCTGTCCGGGGCAGTGCGCTACGGAACCCAGTACAACTACCGGTGCCCGCGCTGCCGCCGCGAAGTCGTCCCGCCGATGACCCCGTCGCTGCACGCCCTGGACCTCACCAACCCCGGCACCCGGATCGGGGACCGCACCAGGCCGTTGAAGCCGACGACGATGGCCCGGATCGAACGCTGCCGCGCCCGCTTCGCCGAGTTCCCGGCGATCCTGCTGCCCGCCAAGGGGATCCACGGAACCGAGCGCCGCCTGGTGCAGCCGATGGCCACCCAGACCAGCCAGCAGGAGACCGCGCTGCTGGCCGCCGGCGCGGTGTTCGCCGCGCACCGCCACAACGGCGACGGCAAGCCCCTGATCCGGCCCATGGACACCGTCACCTCCACCCACGAGCTGGCGCTGCTGTTCGCGGCGGTGAACAACTACCAGGGCGCCCCGCGCCCGGTGAGCTCACCGATGCCGACAGCGCTGGCCTCGGAAACCTTGAGCCTGCTGTCGGGAGTGGTGCCGTTCCGCAAGAACACTCTTCCGACCCTGGGCACCGAGCCGATGCCGACCGTGACCTCCGAGCAGATCCCCGGTCTGCTCACCGCGGAATGCACAGCGGCACTGGCGGACTTGCCGGTCGAGGACTGCTTCTTCCGGATGCTCGGCCCGAACGAGGTCGGGCGGGGATGCGGATTCGACACCACCTTCCCCGGGCACGAGGGCGCGTTCATCGTCTGGGGATCGGCGCGGGATCAGTGCGACGGGTTCGGCAACGCCGTCAGCCCGTCCGTGGGGACCTGGATCGGATCCCGGCTGCGCGCCGTGCTCCACACGCCAGAAGCGATCGCTTAACTCGGCCCCGGCGGATCCAGCCCCTGGATTACCCCCTGGACCATCCCCTGGATTAGCGGAGGGGCTGGGTCCAGGGGGTAATCCGGTAGGTAATCCAGGGGCTGATCCAGTAGATAGCCCAGGGGGTAATCCACCCTCCAAACAGGTACCCGCCTGCGGGTTCTGCCTTGCCCCCGTCCTTTTCGTTCGCAGGCTCACGATTTTCAAGACCACCCCCGCTCTGCGTTCCTGGACCGGGGGTGGTCTTGAAAACCCAGGACGGGGGCAAGGTGGAACCCGAACTGACAAAGTTCGTCGGAGTTGAAGGGGGTGCAGGGAGGTCGGCTGCGGCGCACCATCATTGGATGGGGAAGTACGACGCGATCAACGCGCACAACACCGCCAGGGCTCGCGCCGCGGGCTGGCCGGAGCTGACCGGGACCGCCGAGCAACTGGGGTGGGCCAACACTGTGCGTCAAACCAAGCTCGACGAGTTCGACGCCGGCGCGACCGCGGAGCCCGAGCGCAGCGTGATCCGGGCGGTCCTGCTGCGGGAGACCCAAGCAGGGGTGTGGCTCGATCACCGCAACCATCCATGGGGCGCGGTCTGGTGGCGCAACCTCACCGATGAAGAACGCGAGACGGTGCTGCCTGCCACTCAGGACCAGGCATGAGCGGGCTGGGCAGGGAGTACGCCGACATCGAGGCCCGGCTCAAGCGGATGCGTGGAGTCCCGAAGCAGAGTGAGCTGCTGCTGATCTGGGAACGCCTCGAACGTCTCGACACCCGCCTGCCCGCCGTCCCGCGCGCCAGCCGCCCGCAATTGGCCGAGGCCAGCGAACTCGCACACCAAAGTCTGCGCGGCGCCTGGCATGAACTCGGCATCACCTACGAGGTCGCGCTGGCGTCCTACCGAAACTGGTTGGACGACCGGCTGCACCCGACCGTGCTGTCCACACCGGATCTACCAGCACCGCCGATTCCGGAGCGCCCCGAGCCTCCCGAGCAACTCGGGCTGCACCAGCATCCGCCGATCTGGGATGGGTTCGACCGGTAGGACACCCAACCGCCAACCCGCGAATCATCTACATACCTTTGCGCTCAGGGGCAGTGCGGGTGAGACGGTCTCGTTGGGTCAGTAGTCGCAGGCTGGATGTCGATTTTTCAGCGGTCAGCTCGCTCGGCTCCGTCGTGCGCGTTGGCGGCAGGTCGCGCCGCAGTATCGCCGGGGCCGGCCGGTTCGGGGTTGGGTGATGACCTTCGCGCACGAGGGTTCGGCGCATCGAGTTTCGTGACATCCAGTTCGCTCTGATGCCCGGATGTCACGAAACTCTGGGCTGTCGGTGAGTGGAAGTTGCTGGCGCAGAGGCCGGTTGGACCACAGGACTTCGGTGCGGTCGTGGTCCCCGTTGCCTTGGGTGGTGTAGGCGTGCAGTTCGTAGCGGTACCAGTCCGGGTACAGCTCGCGGTCGTAGAGCTCGCACGGATAGCCCGACACCACAACCGTCGCCGAGCATGCCCGCGCGTGTTCGGCGAGTTCGATGTGCGCGGCCGCCGTGGTCGCTTCGACCCGGTAGTTGCGGGTACGTGTGGAGCCCAAGTAGGGCGGGTCGAGGTAGATCAGCGTCCGGTCGGCGCGGGGGCCGGTGCCGTAGTCGCGCAGCAGATCCACTGCGGGACGGCATTCCAGGCCGACCTGGCGCAGCCGGTGCGCGGCAGGGGCGATCCGGTCCAGAGAGGTGCCCAGGCGTGCGGGCCCGCGGAACCGGCCCTCGGCGTTGCGTGCATGCCGCCACCCAGTCACACGCAGCGATCCGCTGCGCCCCTGGGTGAGTTTCACCCACACCCGGCGGGCCCGCTCCAACTCGTCCAGCCCGTCGCCGAGAACCGCGGCGCGATGCTCGCCGCGTGCGTACGGGGTCAACGCGCACACACGTTCGAGATCCGCCGGTCGGTCCCGCAGCACCCGCCAAAACGTCATCAGGTCACCGTCGAGATCGTTGACCGTCTCCATCCGCGCCGGCGGTTTGGCCAGCAGCACCGACAGCGAGCCCGCGCACGGCTCGAGATAGTGCGCGTGCGGCGGCAGCATCGCCACGATCTGCCCCGCCAGCCGGGCCTTGCTGCCGTAGAACGGCACCGGGGAGCGCAGCGTTTCGGTTTCGTGCGTGATTTCCTGGGCGTTCTTTCGGGTCATCTCTGCTCGCAGGCGTGTCGATAGCGCAGGTATTCGGCGTAAGTCAGCACCGTGCGGTAGTCGGCCGGGTGCAAGTCGACCCCGAGCAGCGCGCTGGTTTCGACGGGAAGGTCGAGAATCTCATCGGCGGAGACTCCGTAGAAGCGGGCCAGGCGGGCGAGCTCGCTGCTGTAGAGCTTTCGGTTTCCGCGTTCGAGTTCGGATACCGCGCTACGTGGGATCGTCAACGCCGCGGCAATGTCGTCCTGCGACTTGCGCGCTTGGTGGCGTAGCGCGCGCAGGCGAGCACCGAATCTCTGCCACTCGCCGTCCGGCTCGGTCGCACGGCGGGTGAGGTCTTGGGCGCTTTTGGTCATCGTCGGCTCCTACGCGGCGTCCGGGCCGGGTGCGTTGCTGGCCTCGGGGACCGGACCGACATCGTCGGGCACCTCCCCGAGATGTTCGGTGGCTTTCACCTCGGCGTGGACCACGGCGAGGCTGACCCCGACGCCGCGGGAGATTTCCCGCAGCGACTGCCCCTCGGCGCGGCGGGCAAGGATGGCTCGGCGCTTGTCGGCGTCGACGACCCGGGGCCGGCCGCCGGTTCGGCCCTGGCGCCGGGCGGACTCGAGGCCGTCGCGGGTCTTGCGGGCGATGTCGCGGCGTCGGTCTTCGGCCAGCGCGAGGGCCAGATCGAGGATCAGGCTGCGTTCGGTGTGTTCTCCGGCGGCGATGCCTTTGAGGACTTTCACCGAGATGCCCTGCTGGAACAGATCGTTGAGCACGATCAGTCCTTCGAGCAGGTTGCGGCCGAGTCGGTCGGCTTCCTGCACGGTGAGCATGTCGCCGCTTCGCATGTACTCCAGTGCGGCTTGCAGGCCGGGGCGATCGGCGACGCGCAGCTTGCCGCTGACCTTCTCCTCGAACACCTTCACGCAGATGCCGTCGAGGTCGTCGTGCTGACGCTGGGTCTCCTGCTTGCTCGTGCTCACTCGCACCAATCCGACAAGTGCCATACAGAACCCTCCCGATCGTTCGTAAAACGTGTTCGTAAACTGAACTTGAGCTTACCTCAAAACGAACGGGTTTCCGAACGATTTGCGATCGGGAAGCGCCTGTTCGCGTCTCGATGCTCGAAGGCGTGTTCGGCGTTCGGCAGACGATCGATTCTCGAACAGCTTGCCTATGGGTTGGCGGGGCAACTTCGGTGTCTCGTTTGCGGACTCTGGCTAAGTCCAACGAGGTGGTACGACTTGCCTAGGGATGCTGCGCAACCTGCATTTGCGATGTCCATCAGAATCATGCAATGGCCGGGAGGGTGAGCGCCGCTGCTGGCGCACAGACAAGTATGAGGATCGTCGCGCTACGCGCGCGACTGAGCAAAGACTCCAGGGCGGCGCTGAGCCGCCGTGCGGGACGCGTCCGGCTGTTGCCCGCAGTCACACTCGCACTTCTCGCCGGACATCGCACCGATTCTGCTCGACGCCGCCGACCGGCAGGCTCAAGTATTGGAAATCCATCGATTCTCGACACTCACGCGGCAGATGGCGGCGGCGTCGCGACGGTCGGTGGCCGATCTTGTGGCTCGACATTGACCGCTTCCGACTGATGTCTGGCCCCAATCGACTCGGTAGAGCAGGCCGATAGGTCACGGTCCGACGGCGTCGAGCCCAGCCTCAGTGAAGTACAGAGTCACGGCAAACATGAGTCGTACTCACGTTTGCCGTGCATCGAAACGGTTGCGCGCGCTCATCGAGTCCGCAGTTCCTGTTTCTCCGCGCCGAACGTCGCGTGAACCTCGGAACGCCGCAGTTCGGCCGTCGTCGTCAGTGCGAATCAGGCAAATATGCTGCTGACCTGTGGCTGCTGGCAGAAATCGTCGTTGATCTTAAGAGGGCGGCACTCGACTTCCGCCTGGAGGCTCGCATGACGCGACTCGGAGTTGTGTCGAATGTGTTCGCTCAGCGAACAGGTCCGTCGGGCAACTGCACTAAACTCCGTACTCGTCCGATTCGATCGCTTCGCGCTTTCGAATCCTGGTGCAGCTCCTCGGCTTTCTCGGTGCCCGCGGGATCGGGAACAAGCCCGTGAACCCACCCTTGTGGGTGGTGAGCTATCCAGGAGGGCGCGTGGATGACCACGGGTCGGATGACGTCTCGATGATCGTGAAGTTCTACCGGTGGTGGAACGACGGTTGGAGGGAGGTGGCCGTCGACGGTAGTGCGATCGGACTGTTCGCGCTGGAGCTCAGCAAGTTTCTCTTCTGAGAAGCTGACGCCAGCCGGGCAGTGATGATCGTCCGGCTGGCGTCGGCAGCGACGCGTGCGGCATGGGCCTTGATTTCCTAGCCGCACACTATGCCCAGAAACCCGGATGGGACTCGCGATCCCGCCGGGTTCTCTGGTTTCTGATGCGAGTGCCGCGACTAGTCGCGCAAGTCGACTTTGTCGCTGGTGTCGCGAGTCAAAGGTATCTCGTTCGTATACCGGACACCACCTAAGACACTTCGTATCTGTGACTCACGTCACTTGGCATGTGTGCCCTGAATCACACCTGCCAGGTCCTCCGGTGCAGCTATGGGAGTGATGCGCCCAGTTCGTGGGGGTTATTCCGGGCCATAACGCTCAGTTTGTTATACATCCCAGCTATCAAGGGGTTGCTTTTGAGCCGTTTGTGAAATTCAAAAACTCCTCGACCCATTCGCCGGCGGAGGGACGTAGGGTTCGTCGCGGTTGTCGCCTACCGCGCGCGTGCGCCGATCTGGACATGCCAGGTCGATCCATACCGATAGCCGGAATCTTCTGTCGCGCAACAAGATCGAACGCAACTCTGTCGGTGGCCACCGTCATACTTCGTGGCTATGGCTTCTCACCAAGTACGCGCGCATCTACGTAATGGAAGGCCCGTGCGTGCGCATTCACGCAGGTCACGCGGGAGTTCCTCGTCCCAGCTGGGGTTCCTCGCTGTCGGCGCGGTCGCGATCTTCGGCGCCCTCGCCGCCGGTCGTGTCGGCGACATCCACCACGCCCCCGGGAGGAAGCGGCTGCTTTCCCTTCCAGGTCGGCTGCTGAACCTCCTACGGCAGGCCCCGTCAGAGCTGCTGAGCCCGGCGCTGGTGAGCCTGGCCCAGCTCCGCGCCGGGAAGCGAGGCGACGCAGTCCGGGCAGGGGTGCTCGTACAGATCGGTGGAAGAGTCGTAGAGCGGATGGCACGGCAGTGCTACCCGTGCACTGATCCGCCACGCGCTCCCGCATACCGAACAGCGGTAGAAGTCGGCGCGGTCGGCGTCGAGCTCACCGGCGCGTACCGCCTGCGCGAGTGCGCGGCCGCGCTGCAATCCCGCCGCCTGCAATCCCACCGAGGTGTTGGCCTCAGGCGCACAGGCCGGGCAGGAATCTCGCACGTAGGTGACCCCATCCGGCAGGACATACCTGCCGGCCGATACCCCGGCGGTGTCGGTGCCGGTCGCGGCGCAGTGGTAGCAGCGCCAGCTGCGCGGGGCGTCCCACGGCACCGGGTCGGCGGGGCCGAAGCTCAGGCTGGTGACGGTGATGCGCGGTCCGGCCGGCGGTGTCGGGGCATCGCCGCGGGCGGCTTGGGTGTAGGTGGTCTGGTCCCGGTTCTGCCGGGCGCGGGCCCGTGACTTGGGGCCGTTGTTGCCGGATTTCGTCATGGCTACCTCTCTCACGGGATCCCACGAACCCCGCCAGGCGGGTATCGACGGTCACGGCGAGCGCAGCAGTAATCGCACTGCGGTGGTGACTTCGCGGGCCCGCGCCGATCGGGGAGCCTTGGCCTGGCACCAGGTGAGCGTGGGCACCCGGCGGGAAATGGCGAGCGGCGTGCGCGTCCTGCCGCTGGTTCGCAGCATAGAACCGACCACCGACAGGTCGGCGTGAGGTCGGTCCGCTGATTACTCCGTGTGTCAGTCCCTATGGCTGTCGGTGTGTCAGTGCCTGTTGCTGCTTGATCGTCACACCACGCAGGCACAGAACACCCGGTCAGGGCCGCATTTCGTGGCACTGCGCCGCCCAGGGTCCTATCTCCCGTAGGGGTACATCCACAATCTGCGCCGGGGCTCGATGTCGGACCCGTATGTCACGCTGCGGGAAGATCCACCGCTTGGCCGGAAGAGAGACCAACATGGCCGACACCGACGACAGACCCGAAGTCCGACTCGTCGCACACTGCCGCCGCTGTCACGGCTGGCTGGTGTCAGCGGAATCCGTGCTGGCCGGTATCGGGCCGACATGCGCGATCCGGGAACGCGCTGAGCAGCGCGACGCCGCAGCGCGACAGCCTCGCGAACTCACGCTGTTCGACGTCGCGGCCGCCTGATTGATGCAGTCGGCAACCCGAAGCCATATAGCGAGCGCGGCAGGTCAGGCGTCCCTGTCTTCAGCCGGTACGAGAAACCTGATCGGCATGCTGAACGGGTAGCGACCCGGCGCATCGAGCACCGACTCGATGCGCGCGCTCTCGCCCTCGATCGCGAGCACTTCGAAGATGCTGACGCCACCCGCCCCGAGGGTCACCTTGTCGCCTACTTTCACCATGGACCGAGGATAATCGCACGTATGTGCGAATCGTGGGAGCCGGTCTACGAGATCGACGGACGGGTTGTGGACCCTGGGCGGCTGTACCGAGTTCGTGGCGGAGGGTGGGCTGAACCGGCGCCGGTGGCGTGCCCGGGTGGACATCCGTTCGGCGCCGGGAAGGTGCTTGTAGGGTCGCTGGCCTGCCAGGCAGTGGGTGGATCGCACCGGCTCCATACCTGCATCAAGTGCGGCTACGTGGTGCACACCCCGCCGATGCGGCCCGACTGCGACCACCCGGTCACCCGGTCGACATAGGAACTTGGGAAGCGCATCGATACCGCCGTGCGGCGGTATCGTTGGCGGTATGGCTGCACGGAAGACCTCGGTGTCCTTCGATGAGGACACGCTCGACATCCTCGCGCGTCGCGCCCAGGAGGACGGCATCAATCAGTCCGCCTACCTGGCCGCATTGGTGCGCCGCGATGACATGCAGCGCCGTCTGGCCGCCGATAGCGCGGCTCTCAACGCCGCCGGCCACACGCCTGACCGGGCGAGTGCAGTGAGTGCAGCTCTGCTCGCCGCGCGCCGTTCGGCGCGCTGATGGCGGTTCCCCGGTTCGGCGAGGTGTGGCATGCCCCGTCTGGCAGCGTGCTGCCCGGCGGAATGCTGTGTTTGATCGTGAGTTCCGATGACTACAACCGCATTCGTCGGCAGTACATCATCGTCGAAGTGGTTTCGGATCCGATCAGCGGTGACGCGATCATCTGCGACCTCGGCACGATCGGGGTCGCGCTGACCGGCGCACCGTTTACCGTGGGTCCCTCGTGGTTTGATGGCGCTGACGAGCCGGTCGCGATCCTCGGCCTGGACGTCGCACGTCGCGCTGCCGACCAGATCCGGGCCATTCTCGGCCCCTGATCGGTGCGCGAATACAGCACTCAGAGATGCAGAATTCGGTTGGCGATGAGCGCTTGGAGCAGATCCCGGGCGGCAGCGACTGTGCCCGCATGCTCGCCGCGAGCCAGCTCGCCGCTGCGCGCTTGATCGGCGAGAGTCGTCAGCACTTCGCGTAGCGAGCGCGGGGAACTGAGGACCAATGCGGTGGCCTCTTTGTGTGCGGTCGCGCGGCCCGCCGGCGGGGGTGCAGCCGCGGCGGTCTGTTCCACCGGTGGCGGCGGGACGAGTCGCCCGGAGTCGGCTTCGTGGTAGGCCTGCCACAGGTCGTGGATCGGCGGCAGGTACTTGCTGTGGTGAAAGCGGGCGGTGCTGTCCTGGGGAGGATCGTGGGTCATCCGGTGGGCCAGCACGCGCAGCAGTCTCAGTGTCGCCTCGTCGCTGTGCAGCACGCGTTCGACCGCGCCGTCCGGTGTCATCGGGCGTGAGCGTTCGATGATTCTTTCGCGGATCAGCTCGCGAACTTCGACTGGCGCGCCCTGGCGCCGGGCCGCTTGGCGTTCTTCCGAAGCCCGCCGGCGGCAGGTATCCGAACACCACTTCCGTCGCCGTCCGCGTCCCGGGGCCGACTCGGCGGGTGCGCCGCAGCGCGGGCAGATCGAGGCCACGATTCGAGGCTACGCCTTTTTCGTCGGACGAAATTACCTGGTAGAGCACCCGTAGGTGCAGAAGGTGTGGCGGGCCTCGTCAACAGCGAAATATTTTCGTCCGGACGGTATTCCTTGGAAATCTGGCCCTGGATGCAAGAGGTCTGCTTGATGGGGGTGAGGTGAGTAGAAGGGGGGAGGGCTATGGGAGGAAATGTTGGTCAGGGGGCATATAGGGGAGGGATGAGGGGAGAGGCATACGTGGGTAAGAAGGGGAGTGTGGGCGGGACAAAGCGCGGGACACCATAGAGCGCGGGACACTGACCCATCTGGAGCGGTTTCCCTCCGGACAGCAGTCTGCCCCGGCGCATACGGCGTGCCGGGGCAGACTGCTCTCCGCAGGGGGGCGTCTATCGGATCAAGTCCTCGATCTGGATCGAGGCGTCAGCGAAGAACCTCACCGCTCCGGCGGCGGTCACTCGCTTGCGCCATCCGGTGGTGCGGCGGTATCCGCTGGTGGTGAGCGCGGCATCGAGGGCGTCGAGGGTGACCGGCGCGGGAGGTTCGGTAGCCACCGATTCCCACCAGCCCTCGATGGTGCGTCCTGCGGCCGTGCCGTCTTCTGCGGAGTAGTACAGCTCGCACTGAAACAGATCCGCCACCGCGCACGCGGCGTCCATGCGGGCGATCACGTAGAGGTCCACCGTCTCGTCGGTCATCGTCCGACCTCCGGGGATTCCAGCTGGCGTCGGCGGCTGGTCGCCCGCGCCCGAACCTGCGCGTGGGCTGGGGCCTCGGTGCGCAAGGCGGCCTGATCGCGGCCGACAGTGCGCTCGGGGCGGGCGGCGCGGCCCGAGGCGGCCGCGCGATGCTGGGCGGCGACGTCGTTGCGGGTCGCCACCAGGCGTGTCGTCTTCTCCTGCCACTGCTGGGCCCGCGATCCGGCGGCCTGTCCGAGCTTTCCGGCCTCGCGCGCTTGATCGTCGACCATGCCTCGGATCCGTGTCGCGTCCTGTTCGTCGACACCTGCGCTGGTGAGCGCACGCACGAACCGTGCCCGGCGTTTGGCGTAGTGCCCGCGCTCGATCTCGGCGGCCTTGCCACCGACGCCGCTGGCGACGGTGTAGAGGGTGGCGTTGATTGCCAGCCGGGCCATCCCCAGCTCCCCGGCCTCGCGGCTGTTGCGCTTCACCGCACCGGTGGCGGTGATCGCTTCGTCGAGGGCCTCGTGCTGGGCGGTGGCGAACTCGCTGGCGATGTCCTCATAACGAGTTTTGTCGCGGTCGGCTTTGCTGCGCTCGTCGGCGAACAGCAGCTCCGGCATCTCACCGCCACCCCAGATCCGGCCGGCGTCGATGTCCTCGAGAGTGGCCAGTACCTGGACGCGCTCCTCCGGAATCAGGCCCTTGCCGCCGCGCAACGTCTTACGCAGCTCTTCGCGTTCGCGGGCCAGGTGGTCGATATGCTGCTCGATCTCATCTCCGACCCCCAGCTGCTGGTTGGAGTCGGGCTCGCTTTCGGCGAGCTGGCCGGCGGCGGAGCGCAGCTCGTCGACCTCGGCCATGTAGTCCATGAGTTTCGCGCTGATGCCGTAGCGGTCGATGTGGTCGGGCCACACGCGGAAACTCACGCCCTGCCCGCGGGCGATCTCCTTGCCGACCTGGCGCACGCGATCCTGATCGACCGGGGACATGACCGAGATCTCCTCGGTGAGTATCGGCGCGGACTTCGGGGTGGTCGCGAACATCTCCAGCAGCCGGGGCACGCGACCGCGGGTCTCGATGCCGGGATCGACCATCGCCCGGGTATCGAGCAGATCGTGGCCCTCGGTGCGTCCACGCAAGTAGTCGACGACGAATTCGATGTGTTGCCGGTCGCTGGCTCCGATGCCGGCCTCGGCCAGATCCAGGGTCAGTTGTTCGCGGCGTGTGGCCTCGTCGTCGAGGTGTGCGCGGGGGTTGTCGGAGTCGACCTGGCCACGCCAGGTCTCGATGGCCTTCATGACGGTGGCTTTGGCGGGGCCGGTCAGGGGCATGATCTCGATCGCGTTGAGTACGTTGGCTTCCCGGTCCCACAGCCGCCAGGCTTCGACCTTGTTTTGCGCTTCGATCGCGTCGAAGTTGGGATCGAGACTTACTGTGAGGGTTTCGGCGTCGATCAGCACGCCCCACTCTTCGGCGTAGGAGCGGGTCAGCTCCTCGAGGTGTTCAGCGGCGATGGTCGAACTCTGCTGCCACAGCAGCGCATCCGCGAGCGCGCCTACTCGTGCCCACTGGTTGTCGGCCGGGGTCGCCTGCAAGGCGTACTCGGCGCGGGTTTGACGCTGCTGGGTCTCGGCCAGCAGCTTGTCCATTGCGTCAAGTCCGGCCGCGGAGGCCTCTTCGGCGCGTTCGGCGATCCAGGTGTCCCTGTCCCGAGCTTGATTGGTCGCGACCACCGCACACAGATACGCCATGCGCTGGCCCAGGCCCTGGGGCTGGGGCGGTTCGGCGGCGGCCGGTTCCGGGTTGCGGTCGATGGCCTCGTAGTAGGACCGCCAGCGCCCCTCGCTGGCCAGGACCGCGCGGTGCTGGCGCAGGTGCTCGTCGAGCATTTCCTCGTGTCGCGCCACTTTCTCCTGGGCGGCGGGGTCGGGTTCGGTCTCCACGGTGGTGCCGTCCTCGGCGATCTGGGTCCAGGTCGCGGCCTCGTTGTGCGCCTGGAAAAGCGCGTCCTCGAGCTGGTGGGCGTAGGCGTGGATGCCCTCCAGGTCATGGTCTGTGTGCGCGGCCTCGTCGTGCGCCTGGAAAAGCGCGCGCTCGAGCTGGTTGGCGTAGAGGTGGAGCGTCTCCAGGCCGGGATCTGTGTGCGTGGCCGCGTGCTGGGTTGTGTTGTCCGACATCGTGTTTCCTTCTTTCTCGGGGTTGTGGTCCCAGGTGGGACCGGGGTCACCAACGGTGGTGAGTTCTTCTCGGGAGACGCCGCGGCGTTCGGCGGCGCGGAGCTGGTGCTCGTGGGTGGCCTTGCGGATCGCGGCGAGCTGGGCCGGGCTCGGGACACGCTTGGCGGGGGCCTGCTGGGGGTCGAACAGTCGCGCCACCACGCGGCGGCCCCGGAATTTGCCGACCATCAGGGCGACCACGGATCGGCCGGGGCTTTTGCCCATCGCCCGCAGCTGGCGGCGGGTCTTCAGACCGGGTGGGGCCAGGCCCCACGCGTACTCGTCGCGGTATGCGGGGCTCTCTTCGGTGGTGGTCATCTGCCCACGCCGTCCTCGTCGCGACCCTGGCCCTTGCCGCGCCGGTGGTGGATGTGCTGCACACCCGCACCCGGCGCACTGCGGCGCGCACTGTCGGGGATCCGGCCCATCGCCGCAACCGGTTTCGCGCGGCCGGCGGCGGCGGCCAAGCGCTGGGCGATCTCGTCTGCGTCCAGCCCGGCTTCGGCGAGGGTGGCCGCGAACGCTGCGCCTCGCTCGGGGCTGTCGTAGGCGGGAGTCTGCGGGGACCGCGCCGCCACGACCGCTTGGCGGCGTTCCTCCCACCGCTGGGCTATCCGGTGGGCCTGCTTGCCCATGCTGGCGGCCTCACCGGCGGAGGTGTACAGCTGCGCCTGCACCTGATCGCGCAACGGGCGATTGACTCCGGCGGCGGACAGGCTGGCCCGCAGCCGGGCGTCCACGCCGGTGCGCTCGTAATCGCCCAAGCTGGCCTGACCGGCGGCGAGCGCGGTCTGGGTGTCCATCACTCGCGTCAGGTCGTTGCGGGTGCGGTAGAGAGTGCCGCTGGGTACAGCGTTGGTGTCGAGGATCTTCTCGACCTGGCGGCGGCTGGTCTGGGCCGAAATCTGCGCCATCCGCGCCGCCCGGTCCGCGTCGACGGCGGCCGCAGACCGGTCATCAGCGAAAAGCAGCTCCGGTGTCGTGGGTTTGCCCGCCTCCACATCTCGCAGCACCGCCGCGAGTTGGTCTCGCTCCAGCTCGTGCAGCCCCTTGCCCTCGGTGATGGCGCGGGTGATGGCCTTGTGGTGGCGGGCGATCTGCTTGCGCATCCCGGCGGCGGTGGTGTCGTCGACGGCGTTGGCGCGCACCGCCGCCGCGTCGGCCTGGGGCGCCAGGACCGCGAGCATCCGCACCGAGGTGGCCAGCTCGTCGCGGTCGACGTGATCGGGCCACAGCGGCGCGAACGTCTTGGTCGGGTGTTTGCGGATGTCGTTGCCGCGCGCCTTTGCCTTGGCCTGATCCTCCGGGGTGAGGATCTTCAGCGCCGCGTCCAGGCGCGCCCTGACGCTGCTGATCAGCTGCGGGTTACCGGACTTCAGGCGGTCCTGATAGGACTCGAACAGCCGGTCGATACCGGGCTTGGCCTCCTCGGCCGGGTCGACCAGGCACTCGGAGAGCTTGCGCAGTTCCTTGGTCGCCCTGACCGGCGACACGGTGCCCACCTCGTCGTCGCTGATCTCCTGGCCCGGGATGCCGAGGTAGGCACCGATGAACCGGATCCGGGTGACCGTCTGCTCTTTGAGGCCCTTATCGGCCAGCTTCTTCGACAGGTTGGTCAGGCCCGCCGGCGTCGGGTTGGTGCGCCAGTGCTCGATTTCGGCGTAGAGCGCCTCACGCGTGGACTGGTCGATCTCCTCTCGCGCGACCAGCTCGATCATGCGGCGTTGGGCGTCACGGACCCGCGCCGCCGACGCCTCGTCCACGGCGCGGTCGCGCAGCGTGGCCGCCAGCTCCGGCGACGAGTCCGCGCCAGCGGTGACGACCTGGCCGGTGAAGGCGTCGATCTCGATGCTGAAACGCTGATACACAACCGCTTTCAGCTCGATCAGCGCTCCGGCCGCGATATCGGACTCGGGTGCCCACGCGGCCGCTTCGGCCACGGCCTGGGCGATCTCGGAGCGCGAAGCCTTGTCCAGCCCATCTTCGCGCAGCTTGCGGATCCGCGTCTCGGCGGCAGTGCGCTCAGCGGCCAATTCCGCAGCAGCGCGGGCCTTGTCGGCGGCGTCCTGGTTGGCGGCGGCCTCGGCGGCGGCGCGGCGCGCGGCGACATCGCGGGCGACGGCGGCGAGCATGTATTGCAGCAGCAGCTTCATGAACGCGGCCCACGCACTGGAGACGTGATCAACGCTGTCGTCGTGGTGGATGGTGGTGGCGTCAGCCATGAGGGGACCTCCGGAGGAGACGGCCGGGCCTCCAGGCCCGGGAGAAAGGGACTGGGGGACAACCGATTCCGGAGTGGAGATCGGGGCGTAGGGGTCCAGGTGCGGGATGGGTGCCATGTCGGCGACCTCGTGGCCCGCAGCGAGGTGATCGGTCAGGTCCTTGCCGGTCGCGGCGCACACGACCCGCACCCGGTCGACCAGGCCTTCGGTGCTGGTGCGGATCCGGTCGGCGCGCCGCATTCCGGTGGCGTCGCGATCGGTGACGATGACCAGCAGCTTGGCTCCGCGCAGGTACTGGCTGTGCTCGTCGGTCCAGCCGAGCCCGCCGCCGGCGTTGGTGGTGGCGATCAGACCGGCTCGGCGCCCGGACTCGACGTCCTTCTCGCCCTCGACCACATAGACCGGCAGACCGGCTTCAATCGCGGCCCGCACCTCGGGCAGCCGGTACGGGACCTTCGCGAAAC
This sequence comes from Nocardia goodfellowii, assembly GCF_017875645.1. Lineage (NCBI taxonomy): Bacteria > Bacillati > Actinomycetota > Actinomycetes > Mycobacteriales > Nocardiaceae > Nocardia > Nocardia goodfellowii. Next base: position 16,013 of record NZ_JAGGMR010000002.1, read on the forward strand.
CCGTGTCGTGCCAGCGGCTTTCTCTGGGATCCCAGGCGCGCTGGGTGAAGGTCTTGCCGCGGCCGCGCTCGAACCGCGCTTCCCTGCGCACGACCTCACCGACGACGTCGCCATCGGCATCGCAGTAGGTGTAGGTGTCGACGGTCCGCCACACTGAAACCCGCTCACCGAGGCTCTTTTTCGCGTTCTTCGGCGGCAGATCCAGGGCCTCGATCGCGCGGTCGGCGCGGCTGAGCTCGCGCGCGGGTGCGGTGCTGCGCTGACGGCGGCCGCGCCCACGCGAGGGCTTGTCGTAGAGGTCGCCCACGCCGAGGCCGAGCTGGGCCAGGACTTGGCGGTCGTCGCAGCCCGCCCGGCATTCGACCTTGGTGCGCCCGACATCGGCGAGGTACTTGGCGATCAGCGAGGGGCTATGGTCGCGGCCATCGTTCTCGTGGACCGGACAGCAGTACTTGGTCCACTCGCCAGCGCGCTGACCTGGCCCTACGGCCTCTTCCAGGGCGGCGGTGACCCGAGCCCAGGATCTCGGGCTACGATCCTCTTCGCGCGCGCCAGCGCGTCCGCGCGTACGCGCGCGAGACTGCGAAGCCGGGGCGCTCATTCGCGGTCCTCCGGCGGCTCCCACACACCATGGATCACGCGGCGCTGCGCGAGCGGCCCCGGCGGGACCTCGATCTGCGAGAGGGTGCCGACCTGCTCGCCGTCGTGCTCGTCGTCGTGCTCTTTGAACAGGTCCGCCGGTGCTTCCACCACCGGCAACGGCGTCAGCCTGGCGACGTGTCCGTTTTCAGGCGAGCAATACTTGAACGGGCCTTCTTCCTTGTCGAGGATCCGGTCCATCATCGGGTCCAGATAGGTCAGCCACCACGCCGCGAGCTCGGTCTCCTCACCGTGGCGCAGGGACTCGAACGCGACGTGCAGCGCCTCGAACCTGCCGATCGTCTCGCCGTGCAGCCACCACTTCGGGCACCAGCACTGCTTCAGCCGAGAACCGACATCGCGGCGATAGATCACGGCGATGTAGTCCTCGACGAACTCCTTGACCGACGCGTACTTCAGCTCCCGGGGAGCAGGCTCCTCTTCCGGCGCCGGGACGGGCTCAGGCTCGGGTTCGGGTTCGGGCTCGGCGGTCGGACCCGAGTTCAGGGCGCGTTCGGCCTCGATCTCGGCGGTCACGCGCATGCCCGCGATGACCTCTTTGGTGAGCATCTCGCCGACCACACCGGCGGCGATGTCCTTGGCCTGCGCGTTGATCTGCCCGGTGACGGCCTTGCGGATCGCCTCGCCCAGCAGCTCGCCCAGATCCATCTGCGGCGCGACCGCGACAGCGGCATCCTGTGCAGGCGCGGTGGTGGGTTCGGTGCCGTTTCCGTTGTCGCTCATGCGGTCTGTCCTTCGGCGTCGGTGCCCCAGGTCGGCACCACGCGCAGACGCGGGCGGCCGGCGGGAGCGGAGTGGGTGAGTTCATCGAGCGCGGCCGCGATCTCGGCGGCGTAGGGCCGCTCGAACCACGGCACGGCCTGGGCGAGGGTGGCGCGGTGCCCGCTCACGAACACCAGCACCCGGCCCTTGGGCAGGGCCGCCAGATCGCTGGGGGCGAGGGTGATCTCAGTGGTCCGGCTCGTGCTGGTGGACCGGCTGGTGCCGCCGCCAGTGGCGCCGCGGCTGACACTGGTCGAGGTGGACAGCTCGTAGTGCGAACCCACCAACTCGGACATGTCCTTCAGAAACGAGGTGTCCTTCAGACCCGCGCCGAGCGTCAAGACGTTGGTGGCGGACAGCAACGCCCGCATCCCCGACTCGCCCCAGCACCGCACACCCTGAGCCCACGACTGCAAGATCGTGAGCACGACGATGCCGCGCGAACCGAAATGGCTGTACTGCTTGGGCAGATCCGGCCACCGCACGATGTTGGCGGCCTCATCCAGCACGAACAGCGGCGGAACCGGCAACCGGCCGCCCGGGTGGCGACGACCCTCACGCTTGCCCGCATCAGCGACCGCCGCGCACAACGCGGTCACCAGCGGCCCAGCGCTGCCTTTGCCCTCCTCCGAGAGCGGATACAGGGTGCCGCGCGAACGGATGAACTCATCGACATCGAACGACTTGCGGGGCGCTTCGCCTTTGGCCGGCGGGGTGACCCACGGCCGGATCCGCACATACCGCAAGCAGGAAGCCTGCTTCTTCGCGGTGCTGAAGACGCCGCTGCGCTGCTTGTCGGCGGCGTTGTACTGATCCGAGAGCCCGGCCGCGATCAAATCGAACTCACCGCCGGACAGGATGTCGATCGGCTCGCGGTCCGAAGGCGTGGTCACCCACTCGTAGACATCGGTGATCGGGCGTTTCGCGACCGCCGCCGCCAGGAAAAGCCCGGCCAGCAGGTCCTCTCCCTCCTGGGGAAAGAAGTTGTCGCCCTTGGCCTCTCCGTCCTCGGAGGCGGCGAAGTAGCCCGCCAGCTCCGCTGCGCGCTCCTGAGCGCCCGCACCGCCATCGGATCCGGCGACCCACGCGATCGGGTCCCAGTACCAGCCGCACGGCTCCTCAGCGACCTGCTGCGGATCGAACACATGCACCTCACCGATACGGCTGCGAGAGGTGCGGGTCGCGTCGACGACATCGCGCTTGTTGCTGGTCGCCACGACCGCGCCGGGGGCTTCCATGACCGCCGGGATCACGCGCGAGGTCGACTTGCCGCTGCGTGGACCCCAGATGTCGAGATGCAGATCTTCGTAGCTGGCGTAGATCTCGCGCCCGTCCTGCACGGCGCGAGCGACCAGCACACCGGGTGCGTCCTCGGTGCGCAGCACCACCTTCAGCTCGCGGGCCTTGCCCAGGACCGCATCCCTGGACAGGTCGGCCAACTCGTGGCCGTGGGCCATGTATTGGGCCTGCGCGTCGACCGCCTCGGCCCGAACCTGCTTGCGGGAGGCCAGTTTTCCGCTCACGCGCTGGCAAGCCCGGCACCCGGCGCGCCAAGCCCACACCGACCCGGCGGCCGCACCGGCGGTCCCGGCCAGCAGCGTCGCCGCACCCCACGAGGAAGCAGCGGTCCAGGCCAGATCGCCGCTACCGAGCCCGATCACGAGCGAGATCGGGTTCCAGGGCACATCCGGATCCGGGGCGGAGCTGTAGAGCCGCTCACCGACTCGCATGCTCATGCCGACCGACTCGGCCAGGCCGATCGCGGCGCTGGCCCCGATCAGCTCTTTCCACTCGCTCAGGTCACTCTGTTGATTGGGCTGTTTCACGCGGCGATCCATGCCAGCGCCTCCTTCGTGTCGGGCCGGGCGCCGGAGATGACAGCCAGCTGAGTGAGGGCGGCGCGGCCGCGCTCGGAGTCGGGGTGACGCGGCAGCCGCACCGAGGCGACGACGCAGGTGTGCAGCTCACCGGAGGCCGCCAGCGGCAGCGCCCAGGCCGCGCAGGCGACCATCCGCGGGCAGTCCAAGCACCACTGCTGCGCCCCGGCCACCAGATCGGCGACGGAACCGTGCGCGAAGAACAGCGACTGATCCACCCGGCGGCAGCCCCGATCGGGGTAGATCGCCGGATCCGGCAAGGTGGTGCAGCTCATCGCGCACCACCCGGGGCCTGGGTTGTGGTGGGGCGCAGGCAGAACGGAGCGCAGGGACCCGGCGTCCGAGTGCTCGGCACCGTCGAGTACTCGGTGTTCGGGTACGCCGCTCCCACGAGGAGCAGGGCACCGACAGCGATCACCACGATCAGCGCCAGGAAGGCGAGGATCGCGCCAGCGGTGCCGACCGGCACGACCATGACGACCTCACGCTCGCGGGCGCTCATGACCTGACCGCCGATCCGAAAGCAGTAGCGGTCATCTCGGCGGCCGCCATCGGGTGTCGGGCGCGGGGTGTGCCCATGCGCTCGATCACGGCGGCGGTGGTCAGCTGCTCCATGCAGGGCGCGCCGGCATACATGGATTCGCGGTCGATCGCCTGATCCAGCAGGAACCGCGCCTCTCGCAGCTCGGCGGCCAGACGTTCAACCTCATCGGCGAGACGCTTCGCGCGGCCGTACAGCGGCAGGTGGGGCAGGTGGGCAGTCATCACGCCGCCCCCTCGCACTCGGCCTCGGCCTCGATGGGCGCGAATCCCGCGACAGCCAGAACCTGGCTGCGGCTGACGTAGACGTAGTTGTTGGCTCGATTCCGCCAGCCGTTGAGCTTGTCCTGGTCAATCCAGCGGCGAAGGGTCCGCGGGTGCATGCGCACCAGTGCGGCCGCTGCCGCCAACCGGATCGCGTCTTCGGGGGTTTCAGATGTCACGACATGTCCTTACTACTCACACCTACTGATACCTATCTCTCAGTACAGCAGAGTAGTCATTGGTAATCAATGGGTATGACTTATTCTGATTGCATGAACAAACGCGCCACCGGTCGACCTCGTTGGCAGCTGCTCGCTGACGACCTCCGGCAGCGGATCGACTCAGGCGACTACTCCCCTGGCGACCAGCTACCAGCCAAGACTGCACTCGCCGAGCAGTGGGAGGTCTCCGTCAACACCGTCGAGCGGGCGCTGACGGAATTGAGGGACGAAGGCCTCGTCGAAACCTTCCATGGTCTGGGCAGTTTCGTGCGGGCCCGCGAGGAAGCGGACTCGTCTTCTGGTGCCGAGCTGGACGAACTCCGCGAGCGACTCGCTCGGCTCGAAGCCCAAGCCGACGAGCGGTTCGCTCGGCTCGAAACTCAGCTCGAAGAGGTACGTTCCAATCTCGGCCTGTCGGTGACGGCAGAGCCCGTACGGCATCGAGACGTCGGATGAGCGTCAGCCGCCTCCCGGAACGCCCCGGTACGGTCACCGGGCTGCACACGAGGCGCTCGAGCTACCACCCCAACTACGGAGCGCTCGCGCGCAACCGCATCGCGTTGGCGCGGGCGGAGTCTGGGCTTACGCCGAAAGCTTTCGCGGAAGCGCTCAGCCGCCTGATCGGTCGTGATGTCCAAGCTGGCCACATCACCTCATGGGAAACGACCACCACACCACCAGGTGACGTGCTACTGGCCGTTGGAGCGCTCGCACCACTTGCCAGCTCCCGCATCGGAGTCCGCTCGCACAAGCTGATCGCTGCTCACGTAGGTCAGGCCGGCGCCGACAAGCTTCGAGCCGACCTCGGCATGGAGGAGACCGTCGGATTCCTGGGCAAGACGGCGTGCTGGAGTACGAGTTTCGGCGACGCTGGCGACGAGTGCACCCTGCACGTCTGGCCCTGGGGCACTGCGGTCATCCATCTCATCGAGGATCTCGATGTGCCCGACGTGACCACACTGGCCATGTGGCGCTACCGCACCTACACAGAGAACATGGCGTGGGCCAGTGAGCAACTCAGCGCGCTAACCGGAGACCCAGTCGAGGCGTCTTACGTGCTCAGCGTGTACTGGGTCTACTCCGCCCCGTGGATCGGCCCCACTCTCGAAACCGGCCTGCGCCTGATTTGCGCACCGCGGGTATTGGTCGATCGGGACCTCGCCGACCAGGAGGCGGCCCAGGTCAATGGCGAGCGCGTCGAACACGAGCTGCTGACCGCCGGTTTCGCCCCCCCAGACATGAAATCGTTTGGTGCCCCAGGAGTCTCCAGTGCCTGGGCGAGCTGGTCCGGTGTCGTCTACCACCCGCACGACCCGCTGCGCGCCCTGCCCGAGGGCGACCTCGTGGCCTTCGAGATCGGCGTCCAAGCCATCTGGGCACTGACCGCCCACATCGCCGAGCAGGTCGAGAGCGGTGCAGATCCCCAGGTCTGCGACCGGTACGGCTACGGCTTCCTGCGGGGTGCCCGCTCAGTCCTGCTCACACCGCGCCCGCAGGAAACGGGCCACCACCAGCAGATGCGCGACGCGATCGTGAACACCAGCGGCCTGCCCTCACAACTACAACTGGCCATGGAAGCCCTCAAGGAGGCAGGTCGATGACCATTCCACCCCTCGACAAAACGGCGCTACTGGTGGTCGACGTCCAAAACGGCTTCGTCAACCAGCACTCGGCACCCGTGCTGCCCGTTGTTGTCGACCTTGCTACCCGTTGGGCGGCGACCGGCCGCCCCACCGTCTTCACCCGGTTCTGGAACTACGCCGGAAGCCCCTACGAAACACTGATCGGCTGGAAAGCGCTCTACGGTCCGCCCGAGACCGACATAGTCGAACAGCTCGCAGCACTCACCACCCATCGAAACGCTCACATGGTGGACAAGACCACCTACACCGCACTGACCGAGGAGGGGCTGTCACTCCTCGAACAGTTGGATGTGACTGATCTGCTGATCTGCGGAATCGCCACCGACGCTTGCGTTTTCAAAACCGCGCTCGACAGCTTCGAGCGCGGTTACACACCCTGGGTTATCCGTGATGCGGTCGCCTCGAACGCAACTCGCCACCCCGCCAAAGCAATCCACGACTCTGCTCTGCTGCATATATCGCGCCTGGTAGGAGCGGGTCAGCTTATCGACTCCAGTGAGGTGCGTGCCCAAATCGAAAACGCCGCAGCCCTATGAACTCTCGAGCAAACGTCACGATTTCTCCGCCGGATTGACTGAGAAATGGTACGGCGTGTCGTCGGCTCATTCTTTCGCGACCAGCGTTATATAGCACCCGTGAGCGCAAGACGCGGAAAGCCGACTCTGGTCGAGATCGACGATGACCTGCTCAGCTCGGTGAAAGCCGAGGCACAGCGGCGCGGTATGACCTACCGCGCGTTCTTCGAGGCTGCGCTCGCACGCGAGCTCAAAGTCTCGAAGAAGGTCCCAGAAGACCAGCTGCAAATAGCAGTCTGACGCCCATAATGTCCGCCGTTCTAGCCGAAGGTCCCGCCACTCGGCCAGATACCTTGTGAGGCACGGACACTCACGACCCCGAACCAGTAGAGGAGACGCGCGAGGCTGACGAGTAGGCGGGCGCTGGCGCCCGTTCATACGACAACCCCATAAACGCGAGAAACCCCCGGCCTCGCACGCCGGAGGTTCTGCTCTCGCCCCTCAGGAAGAGACTGCTTTGGTCAGCAGGCCTCACGGTAGCGCACGCCCAGATCCTGGTACAACCGCGACACAGGGCGTGGCGTCAGACCGTGACAATCAGCACGCCCACACCTGGACAGGCTCTCGACGCACGTTGAGGGCCACTGGTCCAGCAGCGCTATGTAGGCTGCGCCCGCACGCCCAGGTGCTTTTCACACCGCCGCCGCTGGCGCTCGAAAAACCGGCGGACCTCTATGCCGGCGTGCCCGCCTGCTGGTGGTCACGCGAGCGGTGGATAGCGCTCGTCATGGCGCTCTACGACCTGCTCTACGACGAGCTGCGCCGCACGCTGCGCGCACCTTCGGTGTCCCGCAACACCTTCCAGGCCTGGGCGATCGCAGAATCTGAATGCGCCGACATCGTCACCGGACGTGAGTGTCGACCATCTGTGCGGCATCTCAGCCAGAAGATCCTCCGGTGCGGCCGCACCGTGAAACGCTGCCGTGAGCTGGCGCGTCTACTCGATGCGCGCCAGGTCGTGTTCACCGGCCGCCACCGCACCAAGAGCGAGCGACTGCTGTCCTGGAAGCGCGACGATCGAAGCCGCGGCTGGACCGCCGAAGCTGCCCTGATCGAATCCCCCTCTTACGCCCACCTTGTGGATAACTCGATCATCGAATCCCTTCTCCAACAGGGCTTTGTCACCCCACTGCCACGAAGTGGCGGTTCTCTTGATCTCTCACGACCCGCTGAGGTTTCTCTAAGCCAGAACGTGACCAAGGGACGCGCTTCGCGCGGCCACGACAAGAGGCGGGCGCGAACCAAGTGCCCGGAGTACGACGAGCGAGCGGTGTTGCTGGCGTCCAGGATCCGCGCTGACGAACGTTTTCCGCTCTGGGTACGGATGATGGGCCGCAGCGGATTGGCGGGCGTCCTGACCAAACGCGCGATCGCGGGTTGGACGCCCGATGACGTGCTGCAAGGGCTCGACCAGTACCTGCTGTCGGGCAAGAAGATTTTCACTCACCCCGACAACCCGTACGGCTACCTGGCCGCGCTGCTGTACCCGATTCCCGTCGACGAACCGCCGGCGTTGCTGGACCGGGCCCGCGAAGTCGCCGAGGAAGAACAGCGGCGGGCGGCGATCCGGCGCGAGTGGGAGCAGCTGCGTGCCGACACCATGACGGCAGCGGTTACGGCGGCCGCCGCGGGCTCCCCCGGCCGAGCTGCGGCGATGGCGTGGTCGGCCGAGCATGGACGACGCGTCATCGGCAAGGCCGCGCAGCGGCACCAGGACGTCGCTGCGGCTCGGCGCGAGCTCGCGCGCGAGGTGCGAGGCGACTGACTCGGGCCGCGTGCGTGCGAAGGTCACATCTACTCGTCCAGTCGGGTGGTGTCGCGCAGTTGCTGCGGCACGGTCGCCGGATCCAGTCCGTACCGCTCGCAGGCCTCGGTGAGGTACCCGACCAGGACATCCGGGTCACTGCCGTGCTGGCGAGCTGCCTGAAGCTCGGCTCCGAGCTCGTCGCGGCGAGCAGCAGTGCGGTGGGCGGAGGCGGCCCAGGCGTAGGCGGCGTCGCGGACCTTCTTGCGGGCGCGAGCCTCGGCGATGTCGCGGGCATGTCCGCGGATTCCACGCGCCGGCGTCGAGGTGCGCGCTGTCACCGGCGGAACCTCACGCACGGGTTTGGCGGTGGCCGGCGGCGGGTTCGCTGGCGCCGACCAGTCGTCATCGTCGTTGAGGGCCGACTTCTTGCGAGTCGGCGGCTCGGTGCCGGTCATGCGACGGCCTTGAGCATCTGTTCGGCGATCGGCTGGAACACCGTCTCGCCCAGGACCCGCAGCCGGGCGTCCTTGGACTCGTCGAAGGCCGATCCCCGCTTGATGTCGGTGATACCGACCCACAGCGGGATCTTGTGCTCGACCCAGACGGGAACCCCCGGGAAGTGCTTGGCCATCCCTTCCACGATCTCGGTGGCGGCCTCGTTGCCGGTTCGCGTCTCACGCCATTTGTTCATGATCGTGCCGATAATCCGCAGCTGGGGGTTGTAGTGCTCGCGCGCCTTGGCGATGTTCTTGCCCAGCAGCGCCAGCCCGTCAGCGGACCACTCGTCGGCTTCGGTCACCAGCACTACGGCGTCGGCGGCGACGAGTGAGTTCTTCAGCAGCTGGCCCAGCAGTGTCGGTGGGTTGTCGATGATGATCAGGTCGTAGTCGCCTCGCACCGGTTCCAGGGCTCTCCGTAGAGCCGTCTCGCGCCCAAACTCCGCGATATTCAGCTTGCTGTCTGCGGTCGACAGGCGCACCCCGCCCGGTGCAAGGTCAACGTTCTCCCAGATCGTCGGCACTATCACCTCACGCAGCGCCACGTCGCTCTCCGGAGTGATCGCGTCGGCGAGAGTGACTTCATCCTTCGGCAGCAGCTCCCGCACCAGCGTCTTGCTCACGTTGCCCTGCGGGTCCATATCCACCACCAGGACCCGCGCACCGAGGTACCTGCTCGCGGCGCGGGCTGTCGCCAGCGTGCACGTGGACTTACCCACGCCGCCCTTCTGGTTCGCCATCGCCACCACGACTGCGTCGGCCATGCGCTTCCTCTCCTATCCCGCCAGGCCGGCGCAGCGCGGCGCGGGCCCATTGCCCGGTCACGATGGCATACCGCCCGCCGACACGGCGAGCGGACACGCTGCCCACCGGGACGCGTGACCGAACGCACGCACGTACGCAGAGGACCAGCGGCCGCCTGATCGGCTGTACGCGCGTACGCCTCTTCCCCGCGTACGCGCGCCCCCGCGCACGCGTATACGCGCGTACGGGCGGACTCGCAATTCCCTATCGTTACGTTTCGTTCTAACGTTTCTACGAAACGGAAGTGGTAGAATTTGGGTTATGGACGAGAGAGAAGCACCCGGCGCGGCCGCCGCCGACCAAGTGGCTGAGCAGCGGGTTTGCCAGTTCCCCGTCGCCTACGACGTGGAAGCCGACGAATTCGAGGTCCACGGCCATCCGCTGGAGCAGACCGGGACCGGTCGGCCCTCGGAGTACTGCGGCCGCACTGTCGTCGACCCGGACGGCGTCAGCCGCCACCATCGGCGCCTGGAGGCGTTCAAGCGCCGGTCCGAGCTCAAGGCCGCCGCCGCGGGGGAGCGCCCGCGGCGCGACCGCACGGCCTCGCGGCCGGTGACCTCGGCGCGGGCCTCGATGGAGGATCTGCTCGCGCGGTGGGAGGTCATCACCAGCGCGCACCTGTCGCAGACTCAGCGCCTGGTCGACGAGGCCGCCCAGATCGTCGGCTTGGCCGGGGATCCGGACGCGGCCGCCGCTGAGGTCACCGCCGCGCGCCGCGACGCTCAGCAGGCCGCCGACGCCGCGACCGAACGCGCGGAGCGGGCCGAAGCCGATGCGCTGGCCGCGCGGCGCGAGCGGGATCGTGCGATCGAGGACAAAGAACTCGCGGAGGGCGCGGCATCGGACGCGATCGCCGACCGGGATGCGAAAGTCGCTGCTGCACAGCAGGATGTCGAGGAGGCACAGCGCCGCGCGAGCACCGCAGAAGCCCGCGCCGCCGAGGTGGAACGCGACGCGGCCGCCCAAGTCGCTGCCGCGAAAGAGGACCGCGAAACGGCGCTGGCCGCGCAGCGCCAGGCCGAGGCCGACCGGATCGCCGCCCAGCAGGCCGCCGACGATGCCGACGCCGAGGCCACCCGCCTGCGGTCCGAGCTGGAGATCACCCGCAAGCAGGCCCGCGACGATCTCGCCGCCGCACGCGCCGAGGCCGCCCGCGAACTCGAACGGGTCCGCGCGGATGCCGCCGCGGAATTTGCCCGCGTCGACCGGTTGCGCGCCGACGCGGCCGACGACGCGCGCGCAGTGCGTGAGCAGTTGGATGCGGTCCGCCGCCAGGCGCGTGAGGATGTCGAACGCGCCCGCGAGGACCTGGCCGCCGCACGCGCCGAAGTCGCGGATGTGCGTCGCGAACTGAGCGCTCAGCGCGAGGAGGCCCGGACCGAGCGCGAGCAGCTGCGCCGCGACCAGGCCGCCGAGATCGAACGCATCCAGTCCACCGCCGCGCGCGATATTGCCCGGCTCGAAGCTCAGCTCAACCCCACCACTGAGGAAGGCACGAAATGATCAGCCGAGACACCCGCACCGCGCGCAGCACCGAACCTGTCGATGAGGTCCACTCGCTGGCCCAACGGCTGGAGACCGAGCGCGGCCGCCGCGAGCTGCTGGGCGGCGATGCCACCCACGTGCTCACCGAGACACCCACCGAGGCCGAGCTCGCCAAGCTCCGCGAAGCCGCCCAGTGGCGCCGCGGCAAGCTCCTGGAAGCCGAGCGCGCCGACCTCGCCGATCAGCTCGCGGCCGCCGAGGAACTGCGCAAGGCCTCGGCCGAGATCCGCGCTGCCGACATCCGCGATGCCGTCGATGCCCGCAAGGCACTGGCTGCGCAGCGTCGCGCGGAGACTCCGGCCAGCACGATCGCGGAGTTGCACCGCTACAGCCGCTGGACCCGCTACGCCATCGCGGTGATCATCGGCATCGGCATGATCTGGAGTGCGATCAATGTGCAGAAGAACGCGGCGCCTGGCGGCACCAGTGACCCGCTGTTCTGGGCGAGTTACCTGCTGGAAGCGATGATCTCGGGTCTGCTCATCATCATCGCCCTGGGTACCGCGAAGATGCGTGATACCGCCGATGTCGAAGCCCACCCACTAACGCGCCTGGCCGAGGTCGCGCTGTTCGTCTTGACCTTCGGTCTCAACGTCTACCCGTACGTGCGCGCCGGCGACTGGTACCAGACCGTCGTGCACGGCATCGCGCCCGCGATGATCGGGCTGTCGCTGGTGGTGCTGCACTCCATGGGCGCGGGCTACGCCAAGTCGCGCGCAAAGATCGCCGAGAAGATCACCGGCGCGGTGGAACTGCCCGAGCTTCCCGCGCTGCACACCGTGCACCGTGCACCCGCGCAGGACACCGTGCACCCCGCTGTCAGCTACCGCACCGAGCAGCCCGACGAGACCGTGCACCCAGAGATCTCGGAGACCGTGCACGCCCTCGAAACCGTGCACCGTGCACCCGAGACGGGCACAGCCGCCGCGCACCCGGACATCGAACTCGGCGACGAGACCGTGCAGCTTCCGCGCACCGCGCAGGAGGCGCCGCGCCACCGCGCAGGCGCTCCGGTAGCGGCAGATCTCGGGGTACGCGCCGAGCAGCTGGAGGTGCACACCGAGCAGCGCGCCGAGCAGCCGGCCACCGTGGGCGACCACGACGACACCGACCACCAGGAGCAGGCCGAGGCGCCCGCCCGAACCGCAGCTGCCGTCGCGCCGCGCGACGCCGCCGAGACCGAGCAGCCCGAGCCCGAGCACCGCGCACTCGAGAACACAAAGGAAGGACAACGCGGCACCGCCGGCGACCGGGATCCGGGTGCCGCTGTCGAGACCGTGCACACCGACACCGTGCAGCTTCCGCGCACCGAGCAGGAGGGCGCACAGGAGGACACCGCGCACCGTGCACCTCGCCCGGAGACCGTGCACCGTGCAGCTGAGGAGACCGTGCAGGACACCGTGCAGGTCGAGACCGTGCACCGTGCACCTGCGACAGCAACTGACCCGCAGAACGGTAGCGACGCGCATCTGCGGCTCTTGGCCGCCGAGGTGCACGGTCGGCTCAGCCGTACTCGGTTCGCGGTCGAAGATGTCGCGCGGGTGCTCATCGCCAACCGTCGCGATGGACTCGGCGCTGATCGGATTTACCGCGACAAGATCGGCCCGCACCGCGACACCACCCGGAACTGGATCCAGCTGGCCGACGAGATCGAGGCCGAGCGCGCCGCAAGCATGGCGCCGGTGGTCCGGCTGCGCGGATAGTTCGCCCTACGCAGACAGCAGCCCCTGGCGGGCCGTATCCGCCAGGGGCTGCTGCGTGTCCGGAATCTACCCGGTGCGATAGATGTTGTCCGACACCGCCAAGGTCGCGTGAATCTGCGCCTGGCGCTGAATCGCTTCCAGCCGCTGCCACAGGACCTCCGTCCTGCTCGGTCCACTGGGGCCGCCGAGGCCGGCCAACGCCGAAGCGTTCTCCCGCGGCTTGCCATCCGCGTCGGCCTGGGTGAGTTCGAGCAGTTCTTCCAGTGCTTTGTTCGCTTGGTTGGCGAGCGTGTCCGCTCTTTCCGAGTGACTCATGGTCTTCGACGGTACGGTCCGCCGGCGTTCTGCGAGACCAGAATCCGACCTGTGAAGTCCGCGCCAGCGGCGCGAAACTGGACCACCAACCGACCCGAACTCAACAGCGAACGCCGACCACCTGACACCGTCAGAATGCCGAGCGCACCTCCACACAGCGCGTGCGGCACTACGACCTGCGCAGCACGTCACCGCACTACTCTGCCGCGCTATGAACCTCACCAAATTCTGCATCTCACGCCGTCTTTCACTCCCCTCATATCTGATCATCTCCTGTACCATTGAGGCTTAGTCTGAGGCAGAGCAAGGTAACATTTACCTGCGGTAAATGAAGTGTCCTCGCTGGGGCGCGAGGGTCCACCCTGGGCGGGTGGTCGCTGCGCTGGGCACCGGCTGAGGCCGGGGGAGAGGTGGTCGCGGTGGTCGCGGAGAAGGCAGTTTCGGAGCAGGCGGAGGAGTCGGCGCCGCGTCGGTCGCAGAACATCGCGCGGGCGGCGAACCGTCGCCGCCGGCCGAACATCAAGGGTCGGAAGCGGACTCTGGAAGTGGTGCTCTCGGAGGAGGAGTACGCGAAGGTTCAGGTGCTCGCCGAGGCGTCGAATTGCACGGTTCCGTGGTTTCTAGTGCAAGCCGCGCTCGACCCGGTCGCGGCTTCCTCGAAGGGGAAGGACGACGGGCCGTGGTTGCCGTGGCCAGCGCGCCGCGAGCTGATCCGAACGCTGTACGGGGCGGCCTCGTCGCTGGATATGCTGCGGCTGCACCACGTGAAGAAGATCGGCAGCAACCTCAATCAACTGGTTCGGTTGGCGAATATCGACCAGCACATCCCCGACGATGTACTTGAGGATCTGCCAGCGGTGCTGGAGCAGATAGAGGCGGTGGCCGAGGATCTGCGCGAACGCGCCGAGGATCTGACGAAGAAGGCCGAAGATGCGGCGCGGCGATGATCCCGAAGATCCGCCGCGGCAAGAAGATGTCCGGGCTCATCACCTATCTGCTCGGGCCGGGCGAACATAACGAGCACCGGGACCGGCACATCATCGGCGGCTCGCCCACGGTGATGCGTGAGATGTGGCTGGAGCACTTCGACGGACCTGGCGACGACGAGGCCGCGCGTGATGTCGCCCTGGCCGTCGCCGACGAGATCGAGATCCCGCGCCGTCTGTATCAGACCCAGGTGCGGATGAAGACGAAGGTCAAGGTCGCTGTCGGCGCGGGCGGTAGCCGTGAACTCGGCATGGACGTCTTCGAGCCCGCGGGCAAGAACGAGAAGGGTTCGTACAAGGACGCGCCGGTGTGGCATTGCGTGCTGGCCCTGGCGCCGGGCGAGGAGCTCTCCGATGATCGGTGGCAGGAGATCGCCGACACCTTCATGGACCGGATGGGCTTCACCGGCACACCGGATGGCAAGCGCGCCCAGGCGCGGTGGGTCGCGGTGCGGCACGGGCACTCCGGGGAGAAGGGCGAGGGCCAGGACCACGTCCATATCGCCGCGTCGCTGGTCCGGGACGACGGCCGCAAAGTCAGCACATTCGACTACGGTCCAGGCCGCGCGAAAGGCGACTGGCGCCACGCCGATCAGGTGTGCGGAGAGCTGGAGCGTGAGTTCGGCTTGAAAGTGCTCGCGTCACGGCGCGAGGGCGGCGGCATGTCGGAGAATTCGCGTGCCGAGATCGAGCGCGCGAAGCGGCTCGGCACACCGGAAACCGAACGCGAACGACTCCGGCGGATGGTGCGCGCGTACGCGACCGCAGCCGAGTCCGAACGCGAATTCGTGACCAACCTGCGGGCGGTCGGCGTCGCGGTGCGGGCGCGCTACGCACCCGGCGGCACTACGGAGGTCATCGGCTACTCGGTGCGTCTGCGCCGCGGTGACGACGAGGTCGGGCCGTGGCTGGGCGGCGGGAAGCTCGCCAAAGACCTCTCACTAAGCGCGTTGCGCGAGCAGCAGTGGATCGACAGTCCCGAGGGACGCGAGGATGCGCTCAGTGCGTGGATGAACCGCACCGATCGCACCCGGGCGGGCCGGGATCGTGGTGACGGGATGGGTGCTTGGGCGCAGGCCGCCGCTGATGTCGAGCAGTGGCGCGAGCAGCTCGCCGAGATCCCGGTGACCGACCGCGCTCAGTGGGCGTGGATGGCCGGCCAAGCATCGGGGGTTTTCGCCGCGTGGTCAGAGATGCTCGAAGGTGATGAGCCCGGCCAGTTCGCGGCGGCCGCGCGTGAGATGGCCCGCAGTGCGCAGGTCGCCCGGCAGGCCGATCGGTGGCGGCCGCCGCGACAGCAGCGGCCGAGTCCGGCCGCCGATGTGGCGCATCTGCTGCTCCAGCACACTGCGCAGTCCTCGCGGCCGCGCACCCACATCTCGCGGGGCGCCCGTGACGGCCAGGCCGCCGCCGAGCTGGCGGTGTTGCTGCTGGCGTTGATGCTGCTGTTGTTGCTCGCGGCTATCGCGATCGCTCGGGCGGTGGCTCGCGCGCATCGGGCCCGCGGGGAACTCGTGCGCGCCACCTCGGTCGAGCATGTGATGCGTGAGCAGATCGACCCGGTGCGGGCGGGCTGGGAGAGCGAGCTTCAGGCGCGGCGCGACCAGTGGGACCGCGACGCCGCCCAGGTCTTCACCGCGGCCGCCGGTCGCCGGGCGCAGCGGGTTCTCGAAGGCGCTATCGCGCCGCGTGAGGAACAGCCCGATCCGAAGCGGCGGCCCACGCCTTCGGAGAAGGCCGTCGCTTCGGCGCGTGGTCCGCTCACCCCGCCGGTGAGAGCGCCGCAGATCACGCGCCCGATCTACAGCGAGCTGAGCGACGAGGACAAAAACGTGCAGCGGCTGTTGGACGTGTCGGGGCTGGCTTTCGGTCGCCGAAACGAGGTGCAGCCGAGAAGCTGGAACGATCGCAAACTCGATGCCGAGTTGCAGCATCGCCGCCGCGAGGTCGAGTTGTTGGAACAGGACGTCGACGCGCGTCGCAACGGGCAAGGACCGCACACGGTCGCGGCGCAGGCCGAAAACGCCGAGTACCGACGCCAGGCCGACCGGATCGCACCCGCGCGCCGGGCCCGCGCCGAGGCCGAGCGGGCGCTGGCCGAACAGCGTGAACTCAGGGGCCGACAGCAGGGATTGCAGTGGAAGCTGAACGAGACGCCGCGTCGGAAGGTGCTGATGCGTCGCGATATTCAGTCTTCGCTGGGCGAGGTAGATGCGGCGCTGGCCGAGGTCAGCGTGCGGCTGGACGCCGCCGACGCCGCTGCGGAGGCTGCGGTCAAGGTGTGCGGGATCCCGATGCACGAGTGGGATGACATCGAATTCCGCGCCCACGAGCGTCAGCAGCAATCACATCTGCGGGGCGCACAGGACAAGGACGCCCGCGAACTCGTCACCGACGCCGAGGCGCTACAGAAACTGCGCGGGGAACTGAAGCTCGTCGAAACCGAACGCACCCGCCGGTCCAAGCTCACCCCCGAGCAGCGCGACCAGGAGCAGCAGCAGCGCGTGCGCAGCAGCAGGATTCGGCCGCCGAACCGCTCTACCTCGGTTGATCCGAACCCGAGTCAAACGTCGTACCGAGCGCCGGGCTACGGGCGCGATACCGGCAAGGACCAGGGGATGGGGCGGTAAGGCCCGGCCGCCGGCGGCGGGAGCCCGGTCACCTTCTTAGGTGCTGCCGCGCCAGCTGCGCTGGCTTGCCTGTCAGGTCGGCGGCGAATGTCGGTGTCGCACGGTCCAATGGGCTGCATCATGGGTGTGCGCACCACATGTGCGCGAGAGAGAGGGGGAAGCCGTGGCAGCCGTCGAATACCGGTACCTGTGCCCGCATTGCGGAGGCAGTGGGCACCCTGCCATGGCCTGCCCTTTTGTCCTGATGCAACCGGAACCGATCACGCCCGAGCGGATGCGCTCCTATGAGCGCCTGGTCGAGCTCGAACGCCAAGGGCGGCTGACGATTCCACGTCCGGGAACGGGCCGGTTCCGGTGGTGGTGGATCCCGCTCGGCATCATCGTGTTCATCGTGCTGGTGATCGTCATCTAAGGCTCGGGTGGGAGTCGAACACCGCCAAGGCAGTGCGAATCGAGCCGAACGAGCTCGCCGAGTGCCCTGCTCTATCGCGAAACTTTGCTCACTGCTGCTGATCCCCCGCCGCGACGCCCAGCTGGGCGTCGCGAGGGCCTTTGCCGTCGCGGATCTTGGCGATGTACTCCCGGGAGAAATCGGCATCGCGGGCGATAGCGCTGATCCCGACGCCATGTTCGAGGGCAGCGCGGATGGCGGAAAACAGCTCGGCGCGGGCTTTGTCGTAGGCCTCGCGGGCGGCGCGGACGGCGTCGCGATGTTTGTTCTGCTGCTGCATACCTCCCAGCATTGCACACAATGTTGCCAACTTAGTTGACAACTACCCATCCATCCCTCACTGTGAACTTAGTTGCCAACTTTGTTCACATTGGAGGGGTGCCCATGACCGGCATCGAATGGACCGAGGCCACCTGGAATCCGGTGACCGGCTGCGACCGGATATCAGCGGGCTGCGACCACTGCTACGCGCTGACCATGGCCAAACGCCTCAAGGGCATGGGCGTCGAGAAATACCAGCGCGACGGTGATCCACGCACGTCCGGGCCGGGGTTCGGCGTCAGCGTGCACCCGGCGGCGCTGGATGTCCCGCGCCGGTGGCGGCGCCCGAAGCTGGTGTTCGTCAACAGCATGTCGGACCTGTTCCACGCCCAGGTACCAGCGTCGTTTATCGAGCAGGTCTT